>NZ_OZ245358.1:1935000-1937500 GCF_965226395.1 Bacterioplanoides sp.
AAAGAAACCGTACTCTAAACCGACACAGGTGGGTAGGTAGAGAATACCAAGGCGCTTGAGAGAACTCGGGTGAAGGAACTAGGCAAAATGGCACCGTAACTTCGGGAGAAGGTGCGCCGGCTAGGGTGAAGGACTTGCTCCGTAAGCTCTGGCCGGTCGAAGATACCAGGTGGCTGCGACTGTTTATTAAAAACACAGCACTCTGCAAACACGAAAGTGGACGTATAGGGTGTGACGCCTGCCCGGTGCCGGAAGGTTAATTGATGGGGTTAGCTTCGGCGAAGCTCTTGATCGAAGCCCCGGTAAACGGCGGCCGTAACTATAACGGTCCTAAGGTAGCGAAATTCCTTGTCGGGTAAGTTCCGACCTGCACGAATGGCGTAACGACGGCCACACTGTCTCCACCCGAGACTCAGTGAAATTGAATTCGCAGTTAAGATGCTGCGTTCCCGCGGCTAGACGGAAAGACCCCGTGAACCTTTACTATAGCTTCACAGTGAACTTTGAATTGTCTTGTGTAGGATAGCTGGGAGGCTTTGAAGCGTTAACGCCAGTTAGCGTGGAGCCAATCTTGAAATACCAGCCTGGTCAATTTGGGGTTCTAACTCAGGTCCATTATCTGGATCGAGGACACTGTGTGGTGGGTAGTTTGACTGGGGCGGTCTCCTCCCAAAGAGTAACGGAGGAGCACGAAGGTCGGCTAATCCTGGTCGGACATCAGGAGGTTAGTGCAATGGCATAAGCCGGCTTAACTGCGAGACAGACACGTCGAGCAGGTACGAAAGTAGGTCATAGTGATCCGGTGGTTCTGTATGGAAGGGCCATCGCTCAACGGATAAAAGGTACTCCGGGGATAACAGGCTGATACCGCCCAAGAGTTCACATCGACGGCGGTGTTTGGCACCTCGATGTCGGCTCATCACATCCTGGGGCTGAAGCCGGTCCCAAGGGTATGGCTGTTCGCCATTTAAAGTGGTACGCGAGCTGGGTTTAGAACGTCGTGAGACAGTTCGGTCCCTATCTGCCGTGGGCGTTTGAGATTTGAGAAGAGCTGCTCCTAGTACGAGAGGACCGGAGTGGACGAACCTCTGGTGTTCGGGTTGTCATGCCAATGGCATTGCCCGGTAGCTACGTTCGGACAGGATAACCGCTGAAAGCATCTAAGCGGGAAGCCCCCTTCAAGATGAGATCTCACTGGAGCTTCGAGCTCCCTAAAGGGCCCAGGAAGACTACCTGGTTGATAGGCAAGGTGTGTAAGCGTTGTGAGGCGTTGAGCTAACTTGTACTAATTGCCCGTGAGGCTTGACCATATAACACCCAAACTTGGTGGTGTTAACAAGCCAACTCTGAATAAAACAGAGTAAAGAACAATCGGCACCGCCGGTTCGTAAGAGAATCTTAATTAAAAAACTCATGTATCCAACCCTATTGGTTTTACTTACGCAGTCGCATCAATAAGACGACAGTCAGACGTAAATAAAACAACAAGCTTTGCTTGACGACAATAGAGCTGTGGAACCACCTGAATCCATTCCGAACTCAGAAGTGAAACGCAGTATCGCCGATGGTAGTGTGGGGTTTCCCCATGTGAGAGTAGGTCATCGTCAAGCTCTTATCCTAAAAACCCCGATCGCTTATGCGGTCGGGGTTTTTTACTATTAGTACAAGCAGTTGATTTTCATCAGGCTTGGTCAACAACAGACTTCAAAATAATTTGAAATTAGTTGTTGACACCGAGGTTCAGGTATTTATAATGCGCCTCCGCTTTGAGAGATAAGCATTTATTTCAAAGCAAGTTCTTTAAAAATTAGCATTAAGTAATTCGTGTGGGTGCTTACTGAGATGTTGTGGAGACACGCTGAGGTTGCTCTTTTGAGTGATTCAGCACGCAATATTTTCAAGTAAGAACTCGTCGATAATTCATTTATAGATTTATTGTCAGTTTTATTCTTGAGCAAGATTTAGATTGGATATTCCACCAATCGAAACTTTTTAAACTGAAGAGTTTGATCATGGCTCAGATTGAACGCTGGCGGCAGGCTTAACACATGCAAGTCGAGCGGTAACAGAGATAGCTTGCTATCTGCTGACGAGCGGCGGACGGGTGAGTAACGCGTAGGAATCTACCTAGTAGTGGGGGACAACAGTTGGAAACGACTGCTAATACCGCATACGCCCTACGGGGGAAAGCAGGGGATCTTCGGACCTTGCGCTATTAGATGAGCCTGCGTCGGATTAGCTAGTTGGTGGGGTAATGGCCTACCAAGGCGACGATCCGTAGCTGGTCTGAGAGGATGATCAGCCACACTGGGACTGAGACACGGCCCAGACTCCTACGGGAGGCAGCAGTGGGGAATATTGCACAATGGGCGAAAGCCTGATGCAGCCATGCCGCGTGTGTGAAGAAGGCTCTAGGGTTGTAAAGCACTTTCAGAAGGGAGGAAAGGTTGTCCGTTAATACCTGGCAACTGTGACGTTACCTTCAGAAGAAGCACCGGCT